>CAWAOJ010000001.1:0-4054 GCA_963783725.1 uncultured Chloroflexia bacterium
CGTCCAATAGCCGGAGCCCATCCCCGGGTGGCCCGACGTGGGAGACCGTGCTACTTGTCGAGCCCGGGCCACCGTCGCCAGCAGCTCGCCGAGCCGGAGACCGGTCTAGGCGGCCACGACATACATCGCTCCGTCCTGCGGCGAGGCTGCCGCCCGCGCGAGCGCCGCAACCTCCTCCGGCGAGTAGACCTCGAAGTCTCCGGACCGGCGAACCACCTGGCGCTCGACGACCGAAGCTGCGTTGAACGGCAGCCCGTAGGCGCGTTGGGCGCGCTTGAGAATCCCGTGCACCAGGACCAGGTGCTGGTTGACCGTTGACGGTGCGAGGCCACGCTGCCGGATCAGATACGTGCGCAGAGCGTCGATGCGCGTGACGCTGACGGCGGTCAACGGCAGCCGGCCGACTGCAGGCAGGATGTGGTTGCGCAACGCGAGACGGTAGTTGCGAAGCGTCGAAGCACGCCGGCCGCGCTCGTGCTCGAGGTAGCGCAACCATTCGTCGGCGGCGTCGGCGAAGGTGACCGTCTCCCCCGGGTGTCGCGCGACCAGACGGCCACGTCGCGCGTCGGCAAGGATCGTGTCCAGCATCTCCTGGGCGCCCCGCTTGGTCAGGTACCCCTCCGGTGGACGCCCCCGACCGATCCACGCCTTGCCGATCACACGTTGATGCTGACCCGCGGCATCGCGCCATTTGACCATCCAACGATCACCTGATCGGCGCTGCTTCCGAAAGATGTGGCCGCTGACCGGCGCCGCGCGGGGCTCCTCCACCCGCCAGACGCTAGGCGCGGAATGGGACAGCGTCACGTGTCCCGGAAGCGCCCCCGACTCGGCAGAAACAACTTGACCGAACACGCCCTGAACCCAACCATATTTGGCTTAGTAGAGCCAGATTCCGGGCCTCGGGATGCGATCATGATCCGCGTGTCGGGGGTTCGAGTCCCTCCTCCGGCACTGCACCAAGGCCCCGCGACAGCCCGGGGCTTTGGCTTTCGCCGCGCGGACGGGTCCCAGGCGATGCTCCAGGTGCGACTCGGCGAGTGGCGCGGGTAGATTCCGCCCAGCGGATGTCCGATGACCCTGACGCCAATACGGCGATCGAGGCGGGCCAGCGGCCACTGGGCACGATTCGGCTCGGTCTGATCGCGACGCCCGGCGTCGCGCACGACCTCGCCCGGGACCTCGCCTCGAAGTTGCCGGAGGCGCTCCGCGGGGATGCGTCGTCCGCGGTGGCGTGGGAGGTCCCGCTCGTCGCCGACGCGTTCGCCGCCGACGCCCGGCTCAGCGGCGTCGACATGATCGATCGCGCGCGGGAGCGGATGCAGCGCGAGGGATGGCACCTCGCCATCTGCCTGACCGATCTGCCGCTGCGCAACGGCCGCCGTCCGGTGATCGCCGATGCGAGCGCCATGCACGGCGTCGCGCTGCTGTCGCTGCCCGCGCTGGGCGCTGCCCGGCTGCGCCAGCGCGCGCTCGAGACGATCCTCGGGCTCCTCGACGGGCTCATGGCCGAGCGCCTCGTCACCGCCGGCGAGCGCGGCGACCGGCGGCGGCGTAGGCGCGTCGACCGCCGGCTCGCCGACTTCGCGGCGACGGCGACCTCGCCGGACGCCGAGGACGTCCGCTTCGTCGCGGGGGTCCTGCGAGGCAACGTGCGGTTGCTGCTCGGCATGGTCGCGGCGAACCGCCCGTGGCGACTGGCGGCCGGGCTGTCGCGCGCCCTCGCCGCGGCGCTCGGCGCCGCGGCGTTCGCGCTCGTCACCAGCGACATCTGGCAGCTCGCCGACAGCCTCGGCCCGGTCCGGCTCGCCGGGCTCACGTTGCTCTCGGTCGGCGCGACGGTCGTGACGCTGATCGTCGCCCACGAGCTGTGGGAGCGCGGCGGCGACGGCCTGCGCCGCGAGCAGGCCGCGCTGTTCAACGCCGCTACGACGAT
The DNA here is from genome assembly GCA_963783725.1 of uncultured Chloroflexia bacterium. GTDB lineage: Bacteria > Chloroflexota > Limnocylindria > QHBO01 > QHBO01 > CAWAOJ01. The sequence goes on from CAWAOJ010000001.1 coordinate 1,937, forward strand.
CACCGTCGTCCTCGGCGTGCTCGTCCTGTACGCGGCGCTGTTCGCGGGCGCTCTCGCGGGCGGGTGGCTCGTGCTGGCCAACGGCCCGCTCGCCAAGACGCTCGGTCACCCCCCGAACCCGAGCGACTACCTGCGCCTCGCCTGGCTCGTCTCGATCGCTGTCGATGATCGGCGGGGCGCTCGGCGGCGGCCTCGAGAGCGACGAGACCGTTCGTCAGGCGGCGTATGGCTACCGCCCCGATCCCGACGCGGACCAGGCGCTGCGCTACGCCCCGGCCGACGAGGCGGGATAAGCGCGTTGCGGCCATGCGGCGGCCCGCGGGAGCGCTCACGCCGCGACGACACGCGGCGCTGACCACTGGTCCAGGCCGGCGATTGGCGCAGGCGTCGCCGGGTAGGTATCCCTCGGGGCGTTAACCCAGGGGTGGGCGCAGACGTGAGGAGGGTTCAGCGCTTCAGGCTGCGCCACTTGGCCCAGAGTCGGCTGTGGCTGGTACCGCTCACCTGCCTGCTGGTCGGCATCGGGCTGGCAGTGGCGCTGCTCTCGGTCGATCGGTCTTCCGGCTTTCACATCGTCGGCACGTCGGTGACCGGCTCGGCCGCGTCGGTGCAGACGATCCTCACCGCGGCATCGACAGCGCTGGTGACCCTGACCAGCATCGTGCTCTCGCTGACCCTCGTCGCGGTGCAGCTGGCGATGGGCCAGTTCTCGCCCCGCATCGTGCGGACGATCCTGCACGACCGCCGCAGCCAGCTGGCCGTCGGGCTGTTCATCGGCACGTTCGCCTACTCGATGACCGTCCTGCGCGAGGTCGACGGCAACAGCTCTGGCAGCGCGTCGGTGCCGGGCCTCGCCGTCATCGTCGACTACGCGCTGATCCTCAGTGCGATCGTCGTGCTCGTGCTCTATGTGCACCACACCGCACAGTCGATTCGGGTCGGTGGGCTGATCGGCTGGGTCGCAGACGCGACGCGCGACGAAGTGGACCGCCTCTACCCGGCCCCGCCCAAGCCCGAGGACGACCCGAGCGTGGTGGAGGCGCCCAACGACGGGGTCGTCACCAAGCTTCCGCACGAAGCGCTGGTGGCCATCGCCGAGGAGGCGGACTGCGTGCTGGAGCTGGTGCCCGCCATGGGCGATTTCGTGCCCCGCGGCGGCCCGCTCTTCCATGTCCTGGGCTCCCTTCCGGAGCCGCAGCGCCGCGCGGCCGCGCTCAGCGTGATCCTGGACCGTGAGCGCAGCCACCAGTTCGAGCCCGCGTTCGGGCTGCGCAAGCTCGTCGACGTGGGCGCGCGGAGCATCTACTCGAGCCCATTCCAGGACCCGACCACCTCCGTGCAGGCGATCAACGCCATCCACGACATCCTCCGCCAGCTCGCCCGGCGTGAGTTTCCGTCCGGACGCCATCACGATGCCGACGGTCACGTGCGGCTCGTCGAACGGGTGATGAGTTGGGAGGGCTACGTCCGCCTCGCCTTCGACGAGCTTCGGCTGGCCGGCGCCGGGTCACCCCAGGTCGCGCGCCGGCTGCGCGCCGCGCTCGAGGACCTGAGGACGCTGGCGTCCCCCGAGCGCCGACCCCCGCTCGACCGCCAGCTCAAGCTGCTCGACGACGCGGTCCGGCGCGCCTTCGACGACGACGCCGACGTCGATGCTGCGCTCGTCCCGGACATGCAGGGCATCGGCTCCGGGCCGGACGTGATGTCACACCCACCGCGCTCCGCTTCGCCGCCGGCGCGCCACACGCGCCGTGCGCTGGCTGACACGGCGGCCGCTCGGCACGGTTAGCGCTTCCCCAGCGAAGCACTAGCGTTCCACCGGGCTCTACGCACCGACGACTGGGAGCACGAGGCGCCGCTCCTCCCGAGCATGCTTGACCACGGACCGCCAGATGGTGCTCGCGCGCACGCTGGGTCTACGTATGTAAGGACCCCGCCAGTCAGTCAGGCGGAGCTCGCGGTTGGACAAGCCGGCCCTACGCGCGATCTGGGAAGACACGCGGAATGCTGTGCGCGCGAGAGTGCGCTTGTGTCCAACGGCGTATCCAACGCGCCCGGAATTCCCGATGGCTAAGCCAAATCCGGCCGGAATCATCATCCGCGTGTCGGGGTTCGAGT